>NZ_JAUBPB010000009.1:0-24496 GCF_036700545.1 Microcoleus sp. SVA1B4 | reverse complement strand
AAAGAATTGACTTGCGCGAGATAAATGCTCTTTCTTGAGGATTTTCGATTTTCGATTTGGGATTGATTCCACGGATAGATCACGTGGCGGGTACCACCTTTGAAATTCCTGGTCAATCGATTTTAGATTTTCGATTTTCGATTAAAGAATTGACTTGCGCGAGATAAATGCTCTTTCTTGAGGATTTTCGATTTTCGATTTGGGATTGATTCCACGGATAAATCACGTGGCGGGTACCACCTTTGAAATTCCTGGTCACTACCTAGTTTCAAAGAAAATTGATGTTTGGAAACATAGTCAATAACTTTTGTCAATACCCTTAAGATATACTTTTCAATATCCAGAGTGAATTTTATTGTGGAACAGGCATCTTGCTTGTTCTTGAGAATGGTGCAATATCTCAGATTTCTGCCACATATATCTTCTTGGTAAGAGGATCAGAACTTTTATTGGTAGGGGTTGGTTGAATTTTTCAACCCTGACACATTTTAGTATTTATTTATTGAAGATTGATTGCAGCCACTGTTTTTTTTGTAGCTAACACTCCTATTATTTTTCCCAAGTATTGCAGTAAAAAAGTGTGGGGTTTGTTTCCACTCGCCCCGTTTGTAATGTACGGATATGTGAGATTTTATATCTTTGTTGAGGCATAAAAAAAGCAACGCACCTACGGGTAGTTCAACCCAGATGTTTTTCCCTGCCCGTAATCCTCATCCAAGATGATTTTCAAGGAATAATTTGCCCGATTATATGCTATCAATTAGGACACAAAGAAAGGGATTTATCTTGAGCCTCCAACCAAAGATTAACGTCCTGTAATTACTTGAAATAGCCAGCCCAAAAGCATCACACTCAAGAAAATTACACCTCCGACAATTAAAATCAAACCCAATAACAGCGCCACCACAAATAGCCAATCGGCTTTTTTGCCTTGTTCAGGGGAACCTAAATGAGCATCCAGCAATTCTATATTTTTGACATTAGCTTTCCAAGCAACATCCAACAAATCTCCGGCTACCGGTACAGTACCAGCAACTGTATCAAATACGATATTAGCTGCCATTTTTACTAAAGTCTCTTGAGGCACTCCCATTTGAGCGGATTTGAAGACAACATAGCCTGCAAAAATTGAAGTGATTACATCGCCGCCGCCCGGTATAAGTCCCAATATCGGATCGAGTCCGATGCGGTATTTTGTGCCGGGAATCGGAATGGCGTTGTCTAGTAAATGGCTGATCCGGCGGAGTCGGCGCAAGGATGCAATATGAGATTGGCTGGGAGTATTTGGGGAGGAATTTTGTATAGGAGAACGTGACATTTAATGGCTCTCGATTGCGATATTACTGCTAGTTTATGATATTTGTTGAAGCATATTCTAGTTTTGTCTCTATGCCTCAAGCAAGATTTTTAGTGATTTTAGTCGATCGACTTTGGTTTGTTTTTGAATGAACAGAAACCCGGTTTCTGTTCAAAACCGGGTTTCTTGCTTCTAGCTGGGGGCTTTTAATTTAGCCTGTTATTTGTTGCCTTCTGTGAAGTCGGCGTCAATCACGTCGTCGCCGCCGCCAGTGGGGCCACCGTCTCCATAGCCACCAGGGCCACCAGGGCCACCAGGGCCGTCAGTTGGGCCGCCTGCTTGCTGGTACAGGTTGCTGCTGACAGCGTAGAATGCTTGCTGCAACTCTGTTGTCAGTGTCTTGATGCGATCGTCATCTTCACTCTCGATCGCGGATCGCAAGTCTTTAAGCAACCCTTCAATCTTAGTTTTGTCATCAGCGGGAACTTTATCGCCCAATTCTGCCAACTGCTTCTCGATTTGATAGGCTTGAGAATCAGCTTGGTTTTTGCGATCGATTCTTTCGCGACGTTCCTTGTCAGCAGAAGCATTCGATTCAGCTTCCCTCACCATGCGATCGACTTCATTGCTGGGCAAAGTAGAAGCACCAGTAATGCTAATCGATTGCTCCTTGCCAGTACCTTTATCCTTAGCAGCTACATTCAAAATACCGTTAGCATCGATATCGAAAGTAACTTCAATTTGAGGTACGCCACGGGGGGCTGGTGGAACTCCATCTAAGCGGAAGGTTCCCAAATCCTTGTTATCATTGGCCATTTCCCGTTCGCCTTGCAAAACGTGAATTTCCACGTTTGTTTGGCCGTCTACAGCAGTCGAGAAAGTTTCCGACTTCTTGGTAGGAATAGTGGTGTTGCGGGGAATGATTTTGGTCATCACGCCACCCAAGGTTTCGACGCCGAGAGACAGCGGAGTAACGTCGAGCAACAGGATGTCTTTGACTTCGCCGGAGAGTACGCCGGCTTGAATTGCTGCACCGACTGCGACCACTTCGTCCGGGTTTACCGTTTGGTTGGGGTCTTTGCCAAGGAGTTTTTTGACCAGTTCTTGCACCGCTGGAATGCGGGTAGAACCACCAACTAAGACGACTTCATTAATTGCAGATTTGTCTAATTTGGCGTCGCGGATCGCATTTTCTACGGGGATGCGGGAGCGATCGATCAAATCCGAGCACAGTTCTTCAAACTTGCCCCGCGTCAAAGTCGTGTCCAAGTGTTTTGGCCCGTCTTGAGTCGCGGTAATAAACGGCAGGTTGATTTCTGCTTGGGTAACGCTCGAAAGCTCAATCTTGGCTTTTTCGGCTGCTTCCGTCAGGCGTTGCAGTGCTTGTTTGTCTTTGCGGAGGTCAATTCCTTCGGCTCTTTGGAATTCATTAGCGATGAAATCAACAATTTTTTTGTCGAAGTCGTCACCGCCGAGGTGAGTGTCTCCAGAAGTTGCTAGCACTTCAAATACGCCGTCGCCTACTTCGAGAATAGATACGTCGAAAGTACCGCCACCTAAGTCAAATACGAGGATGGTTTCGTTGCTCTTTTTATCTAACCCGTAAGCTAAAGCTGCTGCTGTAGGTTCGTTAATAATCCGCAGCACTTCTATACCGGCAATTTTTCCTGCGTCTTTCGTAGCTTGGCGCTGGGAGTCGTTGAAGTAAGCGGGAACAGTAATTACCGCTTGGGTAACAGTTTCGCCGAGGTATTTGCTGGCGTCTTCTACGAGTTTCCGAAGAACTTGTGCAGAAATTTCTTCTGGGGCAAATTGCTTGCCGCGGGCGGGACAGTCTAGTTTGAGGCTGTTGCCGACTTTGAGAACTTTGTAGGAAACTTCAGTGGTTTCGTGGGTTACTTCATCAACCCTACGCCCGATAAACCGTTTTACTGAGTAAAAGGTGTTTTCGGCGTTCATCACGGCTTGACGCTTGGCGATTTGTCCGACAAGTTGATCGCCATTTTTAGCATATGCTACTACGGAAGGTGTGGTGCGACCCCCTTCGGCGTTGGCTATGACGGTGGGTTTGCCGCCTTCCATAACTGCGACGCAGGAGTTTGTCGTACCTAAGTCAATTCCAACTACTTTTCCCATAGGGGTGTTCCGGCTCCAATCTCTACAAAATTTTGGTTTTCTATCTGTGTGATAGTCTGGTTATTCAGGACTGCGATTTCACCTGTGGGGGGTGTACGGATAGTGAGTCCTGCTTTAATACAGTCTTAGATAGGTGCTTATCTCTATACTGCGGGTGGTTAGACCAGGCGATGAAGGCGTGTTTACCGAACCTTTTGGGGGACGGTTGCATTCATGAGGTTTACACCGCTACAGTTGTTGACTGCTTTTCTTTACTCTTCCTAATGTACGGTGTGCGATCGATTCGGGTATTGTGGCAAACCGTATACGTTGTGTTGTGTTTGCCGTCTTTGTTGTATAAATTTTGTTTGGTTGGTAGGGGCGATCGGTTTTTTGGCTTGCAATCAGGTTTAATATCATTTCCGGTAACACTCATACATGATGTTGACTGTTGACGGTTGACTGTTGACGCCGTGAACAGTCAACAGTCAACAGTCAACAGTGAACTCGAATTTACTATTCCGATGCTAACGGATTTGATATAACATCAATTCTGAAAAGGGACACGGCAATGCCCTGTCCCTACCCGTTTACTTCCAGGCTGTGCCTGGGAAGGAATATTTATTGAGGGAGAGCCTCAAGTCCGCCTCTTGGGAATTTCGGAAAATTCTTGAATTTTCCAGCTTTTCATTGCTATTTTTTACCGATCAGCAGAGCTGCCGGAAAGTAACTCAGAGCGTCACCAATTGCCAAAGTACCGTTACTTTCTACCGCCTGATTTGTAATTGCATCTTTCCAAACCGACGGCATTTCCTCGGATAATTTCAAATTAGTATCTTTCCAGACTTGTTTGCCGATCGGCATTTCTTCAGGTTTGACAATTCCCGTCAAAAACCGGGGAGCAATGACAATAACGGTAGTCTCTCCAAAGCTTCTGGCAAAGGCAACAACATTATCTTTAAACGTGCCAACTGCTTCCAGGGGCAGATAATCGCCCGATTGAAAAACTTGCAAGTATTTTTTTCTCGCTTCTAGCGCTCTTGCCGTCAAAAACAACTTAATTCTCGCGTCTTCTCGCGTCGCAATCAAATCTTCAACCAGTTGCAAAATATCCGTCTGAGCTTGCTCTTTAATTTCCCGCAAAACCTCGATTCGGCGCTCAAAATCAACGGGACGGCGGTTATCGGGATCGACGTGGCTTAAATCCCAGAATTCCGTCCCTTGATAAATGTCGGGAACGCCTGGAGCCGTGATTTTCAGCAGCGTTTGAGATAAAGAATTGAAAATTCCGTAATTAGCTACTTTTTTACAGAAAGGTGTAAATTTGTTGATAAATTGATTTTGTTCCGAAGGTTCGAGAAGGCTATCGACAAAGGTCATAAAACCAGCTTCGTAGTCGTTATCCGGTCTCAGCCAAGCCGTATAAACTTTTGCTTCACGGACTGCTTTAATCACATAATCTTTCAGGCGATCGACATAATCAGTGTTTTCAATTCCCTCAAAGGGAAAACTGCCGAGCAGAGTTTGGTACAGGAAGTATTCGTCATTAGTATCTGGAACCATCCGATTCACAAAGTTGACTTTCTTAGAAGAGTTTACCTCTCTCCAAGACCTGACTTGCTGTTCCCATTCATCGGGAATTTCTGACAAAACGTTAAGTCTGGCTCGCACATCTTCGCCACGTTTGGTATCGTGGGTAGCTGTCGCATTCATTTTGTGTGGCCAAGCTGCTTGCTGCTGTTGGTTGAACTCGTGAAAATCTCCCAGGGACACGCCGAACTGACTGGGATTTCCTCCCACTTCGTTGAGCGATAAAAGTCGATAGTAGACGTATAAAAGCGTGTCTTCCACGCCTTTTGCCATTAATGGGCCTGTCAACTGCTGGAGTTTCATTACAAAGTGCCGGCGCTGCTCTTTTTGTTCGGGTGTTAGGGTTTCTTCTTCTTCCAGTAACAGCACCGTTTCGATAAATTTAAGTTCCTTGAGGAGTCTGGGTGCTTGTTCTTTGGCATGGGCGATCGCATATTTTACGTAAGTGCGATCGGACTCTCTCAAACCGTCTTGATTGATGTAAGTTCGGTAGACTGGAAAAATTGTCAAAACAGCCGCCAATGCTTTTTCCAAACCGGGACGAGTAAAGTCATTTCCCTGTCTCGATTGACCGGAAATATTCTTCAAAAGTTGAGCTAGATTGTCTACGTCTCCCGCCAAGTTTTTCTCAACAATCAGCCCTTTTTTATCTAAAAACAACTGTTCGTAGGGAACGGTAAAGCGAGTAAATCTCTGATATATTTCGGTAAATTGCTGCTCGCGATCGCACCGACAAAAAACGCCGTTTACGTAGTTCAAAAAGTCGTAGCCGCTAGTTCCCTCAATCGGCCAATATGAGGGCAAATCTTCTTCGTGTTCCAGAATTTTTTCAACAGTAATATAAGTGTCTCCGACTTTCTCTCGGAGGCGTTTCAAATATTCTGTGGGGTCGTAAAGTCCATCGATGTGGTCGATTCTCAATCCAGTAAACTTTCCCTCATCAACCATGTCGAAGATCAGAGCGTGGTTTTTATGAAAAACTTTAATCTCTTCAACTTTTACCGAAATAAGTTCGTTGACCGTAAAAAACCTTCGGTAATTAATTTCCTCTGCCCCCACTTTCCAGAAAGACAGACGGTAAAACTGCTCGGAAAGCAATTCGTCTAGCAAATTAAAGCTTTCGGAATTTCCCTTTTCTCCGTTAAAAACTTTGATATTTTCATCGATAAATTCCTGTACAAGGGGATTTTGATTGTAGAGTTCCCACAGCAGTCCTTTGACAAAAGCTATCTGATCGTATCTGGTTTTACCTTTAGTTTCTGAAGGTGTATTTTTAATTAAATAAAGAATTCCTAAAAACTTGATAAAATCTGGATGGCGTCTGCCTAATTCTCTAGCTAAATGCCCCAAGTTATGACTGATGAATTTAGCATAAGATTCAATTCTTACTGGCAATTGTAAGCTATAATAATTGATGGTTAGCCCAATTTCGCTGTATTTGAGTTGAATCTCGCCATTTTCCAGACACTCTCCATAAAAATTGCCCAGCAGCGGAGCCAGCACTCGACCCCTGAGATGTTCGTAAGCGTGATTCCATTCAATATCGAAGTAATCGAAATAGTCGGAATCTGGCCCGTGTTCCAATACGTCTAACAGCAGCAAATTTTGAGTGTCATAAGCCATGTGGTTCGGAACAATATCTTGCAACCATCCCATGTTCCGTTTCTTGATTTCGTATGTGAGGGCTTCAAAATTTTCTGATGTTCCCAAATCGGGATTGAGCTGATTTGAGTCAACGACATCGTATCCGTGAGAGCTGCCTTTTCTGGCTTTAAATATTGGTGAAGCGTAAAGGTCGGTAATTCCTAAATCTTCCAGATAGCTAAGGATTTGTTTGGCGGCTTCAAAGTTAAAACCTCCATGAAATTGAATCCGATAAGTTGTTGTGGGAATTCTCATCATGTTAATTTTACTCCGGGTTTTTTAGGGTTTTCTCTTTTAATGTATGAGGCAGAGCCTCCTCTACTGCATTCCCGGCCCGAGGCTGGGAATGAGAGAGGCTCTGCCTCCCGTTTCTTGTGGGACTAGATTCCGCGACAGAGGCTGAGAACTACATAGGTTCTGCCTCCTGTTGCTTGTTCCTAGGCTCTGCCTGGGAACGCCTGTATTGGAGGCTCTGCCTCCCGTTTTAATTACTCTAATTCATAGAGTGCGAAACTCTGCGGTTTAACGGTCAATTTTTGCTCTGAAGTTATCTTTTCAGGCAAGCTAGAACCTGAACCCATCCATTTTTCATCAGCAGAGTCTAAAATTTTGTGACCGTTGCCTTGGGGCAGTGTAGCCGTAAAAGTGACATCTTGCGTGTTGAAGTTTAGAATGCAGAATATCTGGCTGTCATCTGTCCAGCGACGTAGAAATAAGATTTTTTCCGCTTCAATGCTGGACACTTCTAGACTGTTTTTGTCGAGTTTTTTAAGGGCTGGTATTGTCCGCCGTAGTTGAATCAAATGTTGATGCCATTCCCAAAGGATTTTGTGTTTGCCTTCGGTTTGTTTTTCCCAGTTTAGCTTACACTTATCGAAAGTCTCAGGACTCTGGGGGTCGTGAAACTCGCCTCGGTCTTCAAAGGCTTTAAATTCTTGTTGTTTGTCTTTGCGGATAGCTTCAATTAAATTTTCGTCCGAGTGGGAAACGAAGTAAAAAAACGGTGCTTCTTCTCCGTATTCTTCTCCCATAAAAAAGAAGGGAATGTAGGGAGAAATTAAGACAGTGCCTGCTGCGAGTTTCAATGCTTCAAAATCAACTATTTTGGATAGTCGGTCTCCCAAAATGCGGTTGCCGATTTGGTCGTGGGTTTGGGCAAACACCACAAATTTATGACCAGGTTCATCCTTGACAGAATTGCCGTGTCTCCGCTTTCTGTGGGGGGCGTACTGGCCGGAGTAAACAAAGCTTTCTTTGAATGCTTTTTCTAAGTGTTCGCACTTGCCGTAATCTTGGTAGTATCGGTCGTCTTCTCCGGTGAGCAAGGCGTGCAGTGCGTGGTGGAAATCATCGCACCATTGGGCGTCTAATCCGAAGCCCCCCAGTTCTTTGGGACGTATAGTGCGGACATCGTTTAAGTCACTTTCGGCTATTAAGTAAAGTTGCCGTCCTAGTTCTTGGGAAATATCGGCTGTGGCATCGGAGAGTTCTTGTAAAAAAGGTCTGGCACCTACTTCAAATATTGCTTGAATTGCATCTAATCTCATGGCATCGATGTGATAGTCTCGAAACCAGTAGAGGGCGTTTTCAATAAAGTAGTTACGCACGCCGTCGCTGTAGGCGTCGTCGAAGTTGAGGGGATCTCCCCAAATTGAGCCGTATTTGGATGTAAAGTAGGGGCCGAATTGACTGAGGTAGTTGCCTTCGGGGCCGAGGTGGTTGTAAACTACATCGAGAATTACTGAAATGCCGTGTTCGTGGCAGGCGTTGACGAGTGTTTTGAAGCCTTCGGGGCCGCCGTAGGAGTTTTGAACTGCGTAGGGATATACGCCGTCATATCCCCAGTTTCGCTCGCCAGGAAATTGGGCTACTGGCATGATTTCGATGGCGTTGATTCCCAAGTCTTTAAGTTGTTTTAGATGGGGAATTATTGCTTCAAATGTTCCGGCTTGGGTGAATGTGCCGACGTGCAGTTCGTAAATAATCATTTCGGCTAGCGGCACGCCTTGCCAATTTGTGTCAGTCCAAGTAAAAATATTTTGATCTATTACTTGCGACGGAGCGTGTACGCCTTGGGGTTGATATTTTGATGCGGGGTCTGGTCGCTCGGTTTTTCCTTCGATTTGGTAAGTGTAAAGGGTTCCGGGTTCTATGTCTGTAGCTGTGGTTTGCCAATAACCTTCTGCTGATTGTTGCAGGGGTATCAGGCGTTTTTTTGGGGAAACAATTTGGACTGCGATTTGTTTGAGGGTGGGCGCCCAAACGGTAAATTCACATTGGTTATTGCCGAGGTAATTTGCTCCTATCTTCACTTTGAGCCGTTCTCCTTATAAAATAGGTTGGTAGTTCGATCGCCCGACGCGCTATCAAATGCTTGCCCTTAACGTTCAGCGCCTGTTTAGACGGTAATATTACTTAATATAACAAACAACTAACTTTAGACAGAGGCATCAAAGGGGAAAATTGGGTAAGGGGCAAAAGTAGCGGTTAGTTATGTCTAAATTAGAGCATGAATCCGCACGGGGGCGATCGTCAAATTAACGGTCTGGAATCGTTAATATTTCTGGTTGATATTATGTCGAAAATCTACCTAAAGGTAGGTCAAAAATCAGCGCGAGTGTGGACTTTATGGTTATGGCTTTTGGACGGGAAATCTGCTGCAATCTCGACTCGGCGGAGTCTCGGGAGTGGTTGGTCACAAACGGGATCGGCGGTTACGCTAGCGGGACGATCGCAAATCTCCTCACCCGCCGCTATCACGGCTTGCTGGTAGCCGCCCTCAAACCCCCGCTGGGACGCACTTTGATGCTCGCCAAGCTGGACGAGACGGCTGTGTATCACGATCGCGCCTATCCGCTTTATACAAACCGCTGGGCCGACGCGACGATCGAACCCCACGGCTACAACTACATCGAAAGCTTTCACCTAGAAGGCACGACGCCTGTTTGGAGGTTTGCTCTCGGCGACGCTATCCTGGAAAAGCGGATTTGGATGCAGCAAGGTGCTAACACAACATATATTCAATACCGCTTGCACCGCGCCTCACAACCGATCGCCCTTGCTGTCAAAGCCCTAGTCAACTACCGCGACTACCACCACACAACGAGCGCCGGCGACTGGCAGATGAGCCTAGAAACCTTGGAACGCGGGGTTTGCGTGACTGCATTTCCCAAGGCTGCGCCCCTGTACCTGCTCACTGAGGCCGCACCAGAGGCCAAATTTCGAGTCTCTGCGCCCTTATACAATTGGCATTACGGATTGGATCTAGCAGCCGAAAAGCGCCGCGGATTGGATTGCTGCGAGGATCACTTGCAGGCGGCGACTTTTCACATGACGATCGCACCGGGAACTTCTCTCACATTGATAGCGAGCACGGAGAAAAACCCGCAATTCAACGGGGATGCAGCTTTAGAATCGCGCCGCACTTATGAGGGAGAAGTGCTGGAAAAATGGTCAAAAGCGAGCAAATCTCCCGACTGGATCAATCACTTAGTGCTAGCCGCCGACCAATTTATCGTCAGCCGCCCGCTAGCGGAGGAAACCGAAGGCAAAACGATCATCGCCGGATATCCCTGGTTCAGCGACTGGGGGCGCGACACGACGATCGCCCTACCCGGTCTCACAATCTGTACCGGGCGATGGGAAATTGCGCGATCGATTTTGCGGACATTTGCGCGGTATGTCGATCGGGGGATGCTGCCGAACCGCTTCCCGGATGCGGGCGGCGAACCGGAATACAACACCGCAGACGCCACGCTGTGGTACTTTGAGGCAATCCGCGCTTATATCGACGCCACGGGAGACGACGAACTTTTGACCGAACTCTGGCCGGTGTTATGTGAGATTGTTGACTGGCACATACAGGGAACTCGGTATAACATCCGCGTCGATCCCGATGACGGTTTAGTCTACGCGGGCGAAACCGGCGTGCAACTGACTTGGATGGACGCGAAAATCGAGGATTGGGTGGTGACGCCTCGGATTGGTAAGCCGATCGAACTCAGCGCGCTTTGGTACAATGCTATACAAGCTATGGCAAGTTTTGCTCGAAAATTGGGCAAGCCTCACAATGAATACCAGCAATTGGGCGATCGAACAGCCGCCGGATTCCCTCGCTTCTGGAACGCCTCAACCGGTTACTGTTACGACATTCTCGACGGCCCCGACGGAAACGATAGTTCCCTGCGGCCCAACCAAATATTCGCCGTATCCCTGCCCCTAGACTCGATTCCTCCTCACTCCGCCAACTCCTTGTCAGCGGGGATGCGCCAGGAAACCCGCTATACACCGTTACTGACGCCCATCCAGCAGCGTGGCGTGGTGGACGCCTGCGCTCAACAGTTGCTCACTTCTGTCGGCCTCCGCAGCCTCTCGCCGCAGCACCCGCAGTATCGCGGCGTATACGGAGGCGACCAATTGCAGCGCGACAGCGCCTACCACCAGGGCACAGTTTGGGGCTGGCTGATTGGCCCGTTTGTCTTGGCGCACTTGCACGTATACAAAGACCCAGCACAAGCTCGCGAATTCCTCGAACCGATGGCACATCATATAAGGGGCGGCGGAGTTGGCAGTCTGGGCGAAATTTTTGAGGGCGACGCCCCCCACTCGCCGCGGGGCTGCACGGCTCAAGCTTGGACTGTGGCTGAGGTGCTGCGGGCTTGGTTGGCAATTAATACTGTGGGTGTTTAAATGGGGAATGTTATCTTTGGTGGAAAAAGAGATTTATGGCATTATTATTAGCGGGCGATATTGGCGGAACTAAGACAATTTTGCGCTTAGTGGAAAGGACTGTTAACGGTGAAATGAACGCTCTTTACGAGTTTCGCTATCCGAGCGGGGAGTTTCCCGATTTAGTGCCGATGGTGCAGCAGTTTTTGGCGGAAGCTGCTATGAAATTGGATTTTGCGCCATTGCCTGAAAAAGCTTGTTTTGCGATCGCAGGTCCGGTGGTAAACAACACTGCAAAACTGACTAATTTGCCTTGGAGGCTGGAGGCCAAGCGTCTGGAACAGGAATTAGGAATATCACACGTTAGTTTAATTAATGATTTTGTCGCGGTTGGCTACGGCGTGTGGGCTTTGGACGATCGAGATTTGCACACTTTGCAAGTTGGAAAACCCCGCCAACACGATCCAATTGCTGTGATTGGTGCGGGTACTGGTTTGGGAAATTGTTTTGGAATTCCCGAAGCAAATGGTATCAGGGTTTTTTCTTCGGAAGGGGGACACGGTGACTTTGCTCCTCGCTCGGAGTTGGAGTTTGAATTGCTGAAATATTTGTTAGCAAAACACGACATTCAAAGAATATCGATCGAGCGTGTGGTTTCGGGACTAGGGATTGTTTCAATTTACCAGTTTTTGCGGGACAGAAAGTTTGCTCCTGAATCGCCGGAGATAGGGGAAGTTATCAAAAAATGGGAGTCAGAAATCGGTAAAACTGAAAAGAGTGTCGATCCGGGAGCGACAATTGCACAGGCAGCCCTCAAAAAGTGCGATCGGCTTTCGGAACAAACCATGCAAATGTTTGTAGAAGCTTACGGTGCGGTGGCCGGAAATCTGGCTGTGACACTGTTACCTTACGGCGGTTTGTACGTAGCTGGCGGCATCGCTGCTAAGATTTTGCCGCTGATTTTAGAAGGGGGTTTTATGCGAGCTTTTACGCATAAAGGCCGGATGGATTCGCTGTTAGAAATGATGCCAGTTCGATTGGTTTTGAATCCCAATGTAGGGTTAATTGGTGCCGCTGTTTGTGCGGCCGGTCTTTAGGAGATTTCAAATATTTGGGGCGGGCAAGATGCCCACCCCACAAGAATTTTTGTGGCACAGGCATCTTGCCTGTGCAAATAGTTTGGGCGGGCTTCTAGCCCACCCCACAATAATATTTGTGGCACAGGCATCTTGCCTGTGCAAATAGTTTGGGGCGGGCTTCTAGCCCACCCCACAATAATATTTGTGGCACAGGCATCTTGCCTGTGCAAATATTTGTGGCACAGGCATCTTGCCTGTGCAAATATTTGTGGCACAGGCATCTTGCCTGTGAAATCCTTGTGGCACAGGCATCTTGCCTGTGAAATCCTTGTGGCACAGGCATCTTGCCTGTGACTGAAGCGCGGGCAAGATGCCCACCCCACAAGAAATTCAGAAAAAGCTAAACTTCATACATTTGCCAGAAAAAAGGATATTCCTCTGGAGTCACTGAAAGACCAGCTTTGACAGGATTTTGCCTAATATATTCCCAAAAAACCTGAAATTCTCGTTCATCTCTGACAATGTGGTCATGTCTCTCATCCTGCCAGACAGTACCAATATGCTTCATCACCTTGGGAATTTGTTTAGAACTGTAGCTTTTCATACTGTGTAGAATACTGCTGAGCGACCAGAATTTATTATCCGACTTTTCTAAAGGCTGCATGAGCATATGCACATGATCGGGCATTACAACTAAGCAAAATATTTGATACCTTTGCCTATCAAAAAACTTGCAAGCATTGAGGACAACTTGCCTCGCAGCCGGAGTTAATTCCAGCTTTTCCCAAGTATTAAAAGTGATGAAATATACCGCTCCTTCTAACTCCCAATGAGGTAAATTTCTGTAAGTAACTTTTAATTGAGCATCTCTGAGTTTAAGGGGCAGACTAGAAGCCTGTCCCACAAAAAGCTCATATTGACCTGTGGGGTGGGCATCTTTCCCGCCCAAATCTTGATTGCTTGCCTGACTCAAATTTTCGCGAATCATATGACTAAGTACAACCGCAACTTAGTATAAAATAGCCTTCATGAGGCAAGATGCCAATACCCTTACAGCTCATTTTCCTAAAGTATTTAAAATTTTGTGGGGTGGGCATCTTGCCCGCCCCAAATATGCAGGTTAAATTGCCACTGTTTATCTCATCTTCAAAATCTTCTGGGCTGCACTTTCAGATACCGGCATCACCGATAACCGATTGCCTTTTCTCACCACCAAAACCTCATCAGCACTAAACTTTTGTTTCAGTTCATCCAAAGATATTAACTTAGCAAATTCCTCAACAAACTCAACTCTCACAGTTTGCCAGCGAGGAGCATCAAACTGCGATTTAGGGTCATAATATTCGCTATTTATATCGAACTGAGTCGGGTCAGCAATTCCAGTTTCAACGACGCGCACTAAGCCAACAATTCCCGGTATTTTAGTATTAGAATGGTAAAAAAATACTAAATCTCCCCGACTCATTTCTCGCATAAAATTGCGCGCTTGATAGTTGCGAACGCCATCCCAAATGGAAGTGCGATCGCCCTTCAAGTCCACAATACTATAAACATCCGGTTCCGACTTCATCAGCCAATAATTCATACAATATCCTTCCGCTTCTGCAACCACAGAGTCAATATCAAATAAACGAAAATATGCACGCACAAAATAGCCCAATTTAAACCCAAATTCTCCCAGGTCGGATCGTAAACAGGAGTAGGCTCAAACGGCTGAGGGAGCGTACTCCCATCCGGCAATGTAGTAGGCGCCGGAACCATCGCATTCACATTAACTAAAGAGCCGTAAGCACCCACAGACCAGCGGCTTAACATCAGCCAAGAAAACTTGCTCGCCGCACCTTCCATCTTAAACAAAACTCCAGAAAAAATAATCTGAGGCAACAGTAATAGAGGCAAAGCGCTGTTAGCTTGAGAGCTATTTTTAACAATCGCGGAAACGACTAATCCAAGGCTTATGCAGCTCATTAAAGTTAGGAAAGTGGTAATACTTGCTCCCACAGGCCAGGAAATAAAACTCGGTTCGGGGGATTTAAAAGCAATCAGAATAACTCCTACCATTAACAGTGTTTGCAATAGTGCCAAACCAGAAAGTATAAAAATTTTTGAACCTAAATAAGCAAACAATCCTAAATTGACCAAACGTTCGCGCAGATAAATAGCAGATTCTTTAACAATTTCTTGCAGAGAAGTTGCCAGCCCTACCCAAATCGCCGCGCAGGTAAATACAAATAGAACTCTGAGCGCCAAAGGTGCTAAAGTTGCCTCCGGCGCTCCAATTAACGGGTCTTTATCTCTGACGGCTAGCCGCAGCAAACTAATGCCTATCGGAGCCGTTAAAAGAGCTAAACTCAAGTTAACTAAGTCGCGGGAAACGAGTTGAAAATAGCGCTGGGAAAGCAAAACGACTTGTTTTACAAAAGATTGAGATTTTGGTACAGAAGGTGCAGAAGGCGTTTTTGCATTAGCCTGGCCTCTGCTGAAGTGGTTGACAATATAGCGCTGATAGTAGGGAGATTTATTAAACTTTTCTGCCCAGCCTTGAACGTGGGTTTCTCCTGTTTCTAATTCGTTGTAAATGTCTGCAAAATCGCCCGTTTTGACATCGAAAAAATCGAGCGCTTCCCTGGGCGGGCCGAAGTAACAAAGGCGTCCGCCGCGACCCATAAAAACAATACGATCGCACATCGTGATATTTGCCGTCGCGTGAGTCACCAGAATCACCGTCCGGCCTTGATTTGCCAACTTTCGCAGCAGTTGCATCATCTTCTTATCCAAACCCGGATCGAGTCCTGAAGTCGGTTCGTCTAAAAAGAAAAGTTTCGGGTCTGCTAACAGTTCAACTCCGATGCTGACCCGCTTCCGCTGTCCGCCGCTAAGCTGTTTTACCAAAGCCTTGCGACGGTGAATCATTTCAATATCTTCTAAAGTTTTGGCGACTACCTGCTTGACATCTGTATCGGGAGGTAAGCGCAATTTAGCTGCATAACTCAACACTTCTTCTACTGTCAAATCTGCGTGCACAATATCATCTTGAGGCACATAACCGATTTGATTGCGGTAAATATTGAAGTTTTGGCGCAGGTTGTCGCCATTGAGAAACACCGCGCCGTTAGTAGTTTTTTCGATGCCTAAAAGTGTCCGCATTAAAGTAGATTTGCCAGCGCCGCTACCGCCGACTAAAGCCACAAACTGCCCCGGTTCGATCGCCAAAGTGATGTTATCCAAACGCTTCGGAATCACCAGACTGTCAGCATCCAAACGAATTTGATGGCCAGAGTCTTGCATCTGCAACTCACCGCTGCGGTAAGTTAGAGTAAACGGGCCGATCCGAATTGCATCTCCCTCGGACAACTGTACAGAATTTGTCACTCGCTGACCGTTAACAAAAACCCCGTTAACGCTGTAGTCTCGCAAAATATAATTGCCGCGACTGTCTTGGTCGATTGTGGCGTGGCGTCTAGAAACAAGCGGCGCATCTAATTGCAGCGAAGCGTTTGGATCGCGGCCCAACAAAACCGACCGATTCTTAAGAAGAATTGACTGCTTGCTATGGACAGCAACCTGATTCGCCAGCGGATTAAAATAACTCAGCAAAACTTGATTTTGAGGATCGAGACCGATTTTAATTTCTGTACCGTCTTTCAGACAATAACCGTCATTGGGAGTGATGCGAGTGCGATCGACAAATAAGCCATTAGTGCTCGGCCGCTGCCCGTCACCATCGTAAATCCAGTAATTATCCCCAATTTGGCGCAAAACAGCGTGAACGCCGGAAACTGCGCGCCAGGGTTCGGGAATGGCTAAATCAGCACGAGTGCGATCGCGCCCCAATACGTGCTGCTGCTGTTTTAACTCTAACTGTAAAATTTCCCCTTGATTGCTTAATACTATATAAGGTCGATCGCTTAAAGCAGTCAGTTGTCCTATATTGCCTGTCATACTTCAATCGCGGTTTTTGCACTCACTTTTGTCAGCATATCAAAAGTAGGACAACAATACACTTATATTAAGAAAATCTACTTAGCAACAACCGACAAACTGCGAAGCCGATTAATTGCCGCCGCCAATTCAAAGCGTCGAAACATGGCAAAATCCCCTTCAGAAAAAGGCGATAAAATATCCATCCCCTGCGCGTCAATATCTGCCATCACCAAATCTATGATTTCCGACAAAGTGCGTTTTCCGTCCATGTATTGCTGCTTAGCATAAACCATTGCCGCAGCGATCGCCCTTAACTGTCCGCTGTCCACAATTTGCTCAACAGCGCCCAAATCAATCTCCTCAGTTCCGAAAGCCAATTCATCAACATCCCGCACCTTCACCCGCACATCTCGCCGTCCCCGACTCGGATCTAAACTAGCAGGAATCGGCACTCTTTGAGTAATCTGACCAAAATTTTCTCCCCCTTCAGCAGCGCGGCTAGTCGAGTATTTTTTAGCAATTTTTTTAGCTTTTTCCGTCACATTATATGCTTGAAAGTTATCCAGTGAAATCACAGTATCTGCCACCTCAAAATAATCGCCACTTCCGCCCATGACTAAAATAGTCGATACGCCATAATCTGCATACAATTGTCTTACTTTATCAATAAACGGCGTAATCGGTTCCTTATCCTTAGCGATGAGTTCCTGCATTCGGCGATCGCGAATCATAAAATTCGTCGCCGCCGTATCCTCATCAACTAATAAAACAGGCACTAAATCCTCTTGACAAGAAGCGACTAATTCCAACGCCTCAATAATATTAGCAGCTTGCGACGTGCTGCCGCTCGCATTTTCTGTATAAAATTGTGCAGTATCTCTACCTTGCGGCAAGTGGTTAATAAAAGGCGAAATATCAACTCCCGCCACACTTCTTCCATCTTCCGCCCTAATTTTAACCGCCGCCGGATTAGTCACCACAAATTCCCGACCATCTTCTGGAATTCGGTTGTAAACTCCTAACTCGATCGCCCTGAGTAAAGTTGATTTGCCGTGATAGCCGCCCCCAACAATCAAAGTAATGCCAGCGGGAATACCCATACCGGAAATCAAACCGCGATTCGGACAATTAAACTCAACTTTT
The DNA here is from genome assembly GCF_036700545.1 of Microcoleus sp. SVA1B4. NCBI lineage: Bacteria > Bacillati > Cyanobacteriota > Cyanophyceae > Oscillatoriales > Microcoleaceae > Microcoleus > Microcoleus sp. SVA1B4. The sequence continues at coordinate 7,036 of NZ_JAUBPB010000009.1, read as the reverse complement.
AATGACGGCGGCGACTGAAAAGCCACCGCATTATTTAACAAAGGACTGTTGTCAACACCGCTGCGGCGGGGTAAAATAGAACCGTCAGCAACAAACGCAACTAATCCGTTTTCAGCTAACTGCTGCCGCAGCCAGTCAGCATCTTCTACAGTTTCAACGTGACGGCGACATTCCGCAGCATTTAAGTTAGCATACTTCAGAGAATTGCTGACAATTTGCGGAATATCTTCGCACAGCATTTCAGCAGCTTGTCGCCCTAAAATACTGCGCCCGCCCGCTGGAAGTCCGACGGCAAATCGCAGTTCTACCCCCCCTAATTCCCCCCCTTGGTAAGGGGGGGATATAGAGATTTTTGCCCCCCCTTGGTAAGGGGGGGATATAGAGATTTTTGCCCCCCCTTGATAAGGGGGGGTTGGGGGGGTAATAAATGCGGAAGTTCGCTCTAAAACTTCTTGTCCGAACCGAGTCACTGCAATCATACCGCTTTTGCCAGTGCCGCGTTTGCTGCTGATGCTGTGTGCTGCTTTGTCAAACTGGCGAGTTAGGTAATCTCGCAAGGCTATTTCTCGACTGCGAGAGTTGAAAAGTTCGCGGGGAATTTGAGCAATGTTGGGGGGAACTATGACTCTAAATTTACTGGGAGAAGCAAAGGGATCTCCCTGCACGTAATCAATAATTAATGTGAATTCCGAAAAATCGTAGTTACCTTGAATGTCTTTGTATGCTTTGTAGCCTCGATTATCTAGTTGCAGTAAATGCCGTTGCAGGCTTTCTTTGTTAGTCATTTGTTATTTGTTATTGGTTATTAGTTATTAGTTATTTACCTAGTTCCTAGGCTCTGCCTAGGAACCGATGCCCAGAGGCTCTGCCTCGCTTGCTTGGCGTGGGAAAATTGGAGGCAGAGCCTCCCGATATGCGTTACCAGGCAGAGCCTGGTAACGAGTAGATTACCAATTACCTAATTTCCAATAATTTAGCCACGGCATTAACAACAATTTGAGCAGAACCGACGAAAAAAGGTCGATCGATAGTTGCTAATGTATCGCTAGATTGGTGATAGTGGGGCGATCGCAAATTTGCAGTATCCGTCACCAACACAGCACCAATTCCTTTATACCAGAAAGGCGCGTGGTCGCTCCGCAAAACATCGGGAGTCAGCAACCCTTTCAGGGGAACCGGCAGCGCCACCACCGGCGGCAAATCGGCTTTTCCAGACTCCGCAAAACTTTTCAATAGCAGCGGATGTTCCGCATCCCCAATCACAGCGATAAACTCGCCTTTGTCGGGAGAAGTTACCCCCGATGCTTCTAGAAAAGGTTGCGCTGTCAATCCTTCGGGATATTGCTGGCATCCGGGCGTGCGGCAGGCATAACCTACCATATCTAGGACGATCGCACCCTGCAAATTTTTTAACCGCGCCTCGCTACGGGTGAATGCTAAACTGCCTAAAAGTCCCAGTTCTTCCCTGTCGAAAAATGCTACTTGCAATGTCCGAGGCGTGGGACGAGAACCCAGCAATCTTGCTACTTCTAAAACTACTGCAACTCCCGTCGCATTGTCGTCAGCGCCTGGGGAGTTTGGTACAGTATCGTAGTGTGCTGCCACTAAAATTGCACCGGCGTTTGAGTCAGTGCCTTTTCTCTCAGCGAAGACGTTGATTCCGCGATCGAATGGCTGCAAATCTGCGGAAAATCCTAATGTTTGCAATTGCTGGGAAATGTAGTCTCTAGTAAAAGATCGAGATCGTTCTCCATCGCGTTCTCCTGCTAAAGTCTCGACGTGTTTCCACAACCGAGACGGGTCAATTTGCGGCTGATAGACTGCATCTTTTTCAGCAGGAAGCGGTAAAGGAGAAGGGTTTTGGGAAGTGTGGATATTGCGATCGACCAAAACTTCGGGTACAGCCGACAACCGCTGCCACGAGTCAGAACCCCACCCGACGGCCGTCACCGCAACCAGAATAAATAGCGCTATCCAAATCAATTGTTTCATTAGTCAATCTATTTGAGATTTTAGACAGGGATTACGCACTCCTGGCTCTCATCAACCGGGTTGTTTAGCGGAAGCGAGGGCTGCAACAAAGTCTTTTTGTAACACCCGGTTGATGCGTCCAGAACAGTTATATTTTAGATTTTAGATTGACACCAGAGTTAAAAATAAACCTGTTTCAAAAAATGAAACTCAAACATCTAAAAATTCACTGCGCCAGAGGCAGTTTTGTATTTCTTATATAAAAAAGCAGGAAAAAGTCTTGCGATGTTGCCGTCGAATCTGTATTGCTTATTAGATGGTTCGACGGCGACATTCACATCACTAATTTACCTTGAAATTTTACAAGTCAAAACTACTTTTTTTCCCACTCAATCTCCTTATTCTCCAATATCAACCCGCTGCTGCTTGGAACAGCGTAAGGAATAGTTGTTGCAGAAAATTTGACTATTTGAGTTGGTTGTTGAAACCACTCGGAATAACTCGGATTTAGTTGGTCATAGAGTGCTTTCAAAGCTTGGATTTCTGCCTCTAGCTGCGCTGCTGCTTGATTGATTCTGCGAGCTTGTGTTTGCAAGCGCTTTTCCCCGGTTTGAACTTTGTTTTCTAGTTCTTGCCAGTGCTCTCCGGCCACCAATTTTTCTAGTTCACCTTGCTTGTAATTGAGTAAAGCCTGTTTTTGTTGCAGTTGCTTTTCAATATTTTTAGTCTCTCGGTCAATTTCCTGGATTTGCTGCAACCACTGCTCCCCAAAAGCAGCAGTTTGCTGGTGGAACTCGGCAATGGCTTCAGGAGTATTATTTTTGGGAAAACTGACTGCCACTCGGCACTCTGAGCGCTCTACGCCAAGTTTTTCCCGCGACTCTTGCAGGGCGGTAAGTTCTGCTTGCAGCGCGCGGACTTCTTTTTGGAGTTCTGGGATGGTCTGACTCATGGGTTCAATTAGTGGACCTCTGCATAGATTTTAAGCTAATTGTTTATTTTTCTAACAAATCCCGATCGCCTCCTTGCGGGAATTATCTAATTTTAGCGCGCTCTCACCCGGTGTCTAGGCAGAATGGCGGATAATTTGTGGCACAATGGCTGATGACACATTTTAAATTAAGATTAAAATTGTAATTAGTTATAAAGCTAAGTTATTACCTGGCTAAAATTTAATTTACAAATCCACATGAATTAATGGTGGCTGGGTTTTCCTATGGCAGAGAAACTTCTGCTAAGATTTTTACAATTTTTGGTTCCTAAAAAAGTATTTTATCTTAGGAAATAGAGCAAATGAAAATAATTTTTCAATTAATTTGGGGATATTTCGCGGTTGCTATTTTTGGTGTGGAATCTAGCATGAGTGCAAAAATATTACCGATAAGTGTATGGGGTGAATCTGGCACTCACCCTGTAGAAAGGGTTTTGGTGCTGTCTCAAAAACATAGCTATTTGCGATCGGCATCTCGTCCCCTTACCTCTGGAAGCGCCGCATTATTTTTGAATCATTTATCCCAAATTGAACCACAAGAATATCCTAATTACAATCATATCAACTCTCAGCTAACCAATCAAAAATATCCTAAGTTTAGGTTAAAACTAATCGGTTATTCTCTGGTTTTTCTTGGTTTGGTAATTTCATTATTGATCCGGGGGAAGACAGTAAATAGCTTATCCAAGACGATGAGGTTAATCAAGCCGAAGTCTGAAACAGAGAATGACAAGCTACCAAAAGGAGAAAAAGTGTTATATCCAAAAAAAGAACAGGATATCTGGCATACTATTGCCCAGATGACCCAAGATTTGCAGCAAACTGCCGAATATGCTCTCGATATTTGTGAGGAAATGAACGTCTCGATAATTGCGACGACTCCAGGCGGTCATATCCTATCGTTAAACCAAGCTACCTGTCAACTTTTGGGATACTCTAAAAAAGAGTTGTTAGGCAAACCAATAGCCGGACTTTTTAAGAAAAGTGAATCACCAGCCCCGGAGTTAGATTTAGAAAGTTTAACAGCCGAAGGTTCTGTCCACAACGTGGAAAAAGTCTACCTTTCTAAACAGCGAAAAAAAATAATTATACTGCTTTCTATTTCAATTATTCGCGACAGTCAAGGCCAGGTCAGCGGCAAGTTATATATAGCACAAGATATTACTGATAGCAAGCGGGCTGAAAGAAATTTGCGGCGCAGTGAAAAAAAGTTTCGCCAACTGATAGAAACTGTGAATGCTGTGGCATTTATCTATCACCGCAGACAGTTACGCTATGTCAATGCTGAGACAGAAGCTCTGACAGGATATACTCGCGAAGAATTACTAGCATTGGATTTATACGACTTAATTCATCTAGATTTTATAGAAATAGTTAAAAAATGGGGTAAATCCAGCCATGCGCGCTCAACAGCAGGCTCTAAATATGAATTAGTAATAGTCACGAAAACTGGAGACATGCGCTGGATTGAAGCAACTGTAGATATTATAAAATTTGAAAAAAAAGCCTCAATCTTGATCACAGCATTTGACATCAGCGATCGCAAATTAGCAGAGTTAGAACTAGAAACATCTCTTTCGTTGCTTCAAGCAACCATTGAATCTACGGCTGACGGTATTCTGGCGGTTGACAGTGAAGGAAAAGTTGTTAGCTTTAACCGTAAATTTGCCGAAATGTGGCAGTTGCCGGATTTGCTGGTGGATTCGAGAGATAATAACCAAATTTTGGGTTTTGAAATCAACCAGTTAAAATACCCGGAAATATTTCTCAACCGTGCTAAAGAATTGTCCGATCGCCCTGCAGCAGAAAGTTACGATCTCATGGAGTTGACAGATGGCAGAATCTTCGAGCGCTACTCGTTGCCTCAGCGCACGGGAGGCAAAATTACTGGTCGAGTATTCAGCTTTCGGGATGTAACGGAACGGGTGCAATCCGAAGAAAAACTCCGCAAAAGTGAAGAACGTTTTCACCTGCTGACGCGGGCGACAAATGACGCCGTATGGGACTTTGATTTGTTAAAAAATGAGTATTGGTTAAGCGAAGAATTTGAAAAAGTTTTTGGATACAAACTTAACGAAACTCAGACGATAGAATTAGAATCTTGGTGGCTAAATATTCATCCCGAAGAACGGGAAAGAGTGATGTTAAGCTTCAACCAAACAATGAACTCAGACGCTCAATGTTGGTCGGAAGAATACAGCTTTCACCGTGCAGACGGGGGATATGTTTTTGTGCTCGATCGCGGCTATATCATCCGCAATGAAAGTGGCCAAGCAGTCAGGGCGATCGGCACGATGATGGACATTACTCAGCGCAAGCAAGCTGAAGAAATTATTCGCTATCAAGCTGTTTATGACCAACTCACCGGTTTACCGAACCGGATACTTTTTAACGAGCGGCTGCTGGCGTCCTTAAAACAAGCTAAACAAACAAAAAAAATGCTTGCTGTGATGTTTTTAGACTTGGACAGGTTCAAAAAGATTAATGATACACTAGGTCACGCTGCGGGCGATCGCCTGTTAGAAGGTTTTGCCGGACGCATCAGCGACACTTTGCGATCGACTGACACGGTAGCCCGCTGGGGAGGCGACGAATTTACCATACTGCTTCCCGACATCAATTGCTTAGAAGATGCCGTTAAAACAGCTCAAAGAATACTCAACAATTTAAAGCCACCATTTAAACTAGAAGGACAACCGTTTCATGTTAGCAGCAGCATCGGCATTGCCCTTTATCCCGATGATGGTGAAGAGGCCGAAACTTTAGTCAAAAATGCCGATGCTGCCTTGTACTACGCTAAAGAAATGGGAAGAAATAACTATCAGTTATATACTTCAACACTTAATCCCCACGGCAGCCATTTACTAACTATAGAACACAGACTGCACGAGGCTTTAGAACAAGGAGAATTTGAGGTTTTCTATCAGCCAAAAGTCAACATTACTACTTGGCAAATTCAGGGCATGGAAGCTTTGCTGCGCTGGCAACATCCACAATTAGGTTTAGTTACTCCCGCTACATTTATTCCCATCGCCGAAGAGAACGGACTCATTGTACCTATTGGGGAATGGGTGCTGCAAACAGCCTGCACTCAAAATAAAGCTTGGCAGGATGCTTTGCAGCCAGATTTGCGGGTAGCAGTCAACGTTTCGGCTCGGCAGTTCCAGCAATTTAATTTATTAGAAATGGTAGCGAACTGCTTGGAAAAAACTGGTTTAGCACCCAAATATTTAGAGTTAGAAATTACCGAAACTACAGCCATGCAAGATGTGGATTATACCACAAAAGTTCTCAGGGAGTTGCAGAATATGGGAGTGCAAATTGCGCTGGACGATTTCGGCACGGGTTATTGTTCTCTAAATTATCTCAAAAAGTTTCCCTTGAATATCTTAAAAATAGACAGCTCGTTTGTCAGCGGATTGACGACAGATCCCTGCGAACGGGCGATCGCCAAGGCTGTAGCGACGCTGGGGCGAGATTTGAACTTGAGCGTGGTAGCTGAAGGAGTAGAAACTAAAGAGCAGTTGGAGTGTTTGCGCGAACTCCACTGTCAAGAAATTCAGGGTCATTATTTCAGCCCTGCACTCTCGGCTGGCGATGCTAGGAAGCTATTGCTAAATTCTCAGTTGCAACAAGTGAAAATTGCTTAATTAGTCATTAGTCATTAGTTATTAGTCATCAGTCAATTGTAGGGTGGGTGAGGCGCGGTTCAAGATTTATCTATTGCTGACAATAGTTAATCGGCGCGCCTCACCCACCAATAGGGATCAGGTGCTTCGTGCGCCCCCGAAAGTTATAGTTCTTGACCGCGAATCTTAGTCTCCCGACTTATTTTCCTGCGCTGCACCCCCAACATCATCACTGCTAGAGGGCTTCGGCGGGCCTAAGTTGTCGGGCAATTCGTTAAGATTCTTGCCCAAAGCGTGACATAGCGCTTTAACTTGAGGAATTGTCAGCTCAGGGGCATCAAGTCCTCGCTCCCGCCACCGCAGTTAAAAGCTTAGGAATGAGAATTAAATAACTTCCACTCTTGAAAGTGGGATGGGCGTCCCGCCCGTCCGTTTTTGTCGGGCG
>NZ_JAUBPB010000140.1:0-3459 GCF_036700545.1 Microcoleus sp. SVA1B4 | reverse complement strand
TAGGAACAGGCTTTTCGGCCTGTTCCACAAGAAAATTCACTCTTTGTGGAACAGGCCGAAAAGCCTGTTCTTGAGAATGGTGCAAGAGCTCAGTTTTAACACGCTTTGCGATCGATAACTCCTGACTCGTGTTCAATAATGAATCCGTCTATCCGTGACTTCCGTGTCCTCCCTTTCTTCAACCACACCTAAAATTTGCAAAATGTCAAGGGATTCGATCGACTTTTCCCCACCTTAGCCACCAAGTCCCAAACCAGATTTAGCGCCGCAAATAATTCCCCAAATCTCTTGCCACAAACGGCCACATCCGTTGTAATATAGATGTAAGTCACAGCCCGTTAAAGTAATCAACAAACAATTAAGCCGCTCAATATATTCACGCTCCAACGAGCGCTGAGTTGTATTTAGCGTGCCTATTAAAGAGCGATCGAAGCTCCTCACACACCCCCAATATTCAGGAAGAATAATGCCATCAATATCCGCCAACGATGTAGACGTAGCAGAGCAATATTGGCACTACCTAGAAATATCCAAGGTTGCAACTATCTTAGAAACCAACCTGGAAAGCGGTTTAGAACCGACAGAAGCCAACCATCGCCAACAGAAATTCGGGCCCAACGAACTAACAGTTAAAGCAGGGAAACCAGCCTGGTTAAAATTTATCCTGCAATTTAACCAACCCCTCCTGATCATCTTGCTGAGTGCAGGTTTAATCAAAGCCGTGATCGGAGAATGGCTAAACGCTAGCGTAATTTGGGGCGTAACAACCACCAACGCTACTATTAGTTTCATCCAAGAAGCTGGAGCCGAGAAAAAAATTGAAGCCCTCGCCCAAGCTGTCACCACCGAAGCCACAGTCATTCGGGGCGGCAAAAAATTAAGAATTCCCTCCAAAGAACTCGTTGTCGGCGACTTAGTAACCCTGACTTCCGGCGACAAAGTACCGGCAGACTTGCGCTTAGTGAAAGTCCGCGACTTGCAAATCGACGAATCGGGACTCACCGGGGAATCAGTTGCTGTCGAAAAAGAATTAGGACAATCTGGAGATATAGTTCTGCCAAAAGAAACGCCACTAGCAGAACGGGATAACATGGCCTATGCCGGCAGTTTTGTCACTTTTGGCCAAGGTAGCGGCATCGTAATTGCGATCGCCAATAAAACCGAAACCGGCAAAATCTCCCAACTATTAGATCGGCACATCGATCTCACCACCCCCTTAACCCGCAAATTCAACCAATTCAGTCAAAACTGGCTGTTATTCGTGTTGGGAATGGCAACCTTGACCTTCGCAGTCAGATTGGGCAGACCTGTCCCAGAGGGGGTTTCAGCCTTTAAAGAAGCAGTCGAACCCGCAGTCGCGCTGATTGTCGGCGCAATTCCCGAAGGCTTACCCGCCGTCATCACCGTCACCCTAGCCGTAGGCGTTTCCCGGATGGCAAATCGCCACGCGATCGTCCGCAAATTGCCCGCTGTAGAGACCCTAGGCGGCGCTACAGTCATCTGTTCCGACAAAACCGGAACTTTGACGGAAAACCAGATGACGGTGCAAGAAATCTATTCTGGCGGCGAATCCTACTCGGTTACGGGTACGGGATACAGCCCCGAAGGTGAAATTCAACTCAACCAACTGCCAATTACTGTCAGCCAAACTCCAACTTTGCAAGAATGTTTGCAAGCTGGACTCCTTTGCAACGACTCTCAGTTGGAATTTAAAGATGATAATTGGATAGTCGTCGGAGATCCGACAGAAGGAGCGTTAATTACTGTTGCCAAAAAAGCTGATTTGAGCCAGCAAATTTTGTCCAAGTCAATGCAGCGGCTGGATTCAATTCCCTTTGAATCTCAGTTTCAATACATGGCGACGCTGCACCGAACTCCCAGTGGCAAAATTTTGTACGTCAAAGGTTCAGTAGAATCCATTCTCGGCCGCTGCGGTTCCAGTCTCGATACCCAAGGAAATCCGGTAGAAGTCGATCGCGAACAAATCCACCACCAAGTCGATGAAATGGCGCATCAAGGCTTGCGCGTCTTGGCTTTAGCGAAAAAGCCAGTACCCGAAAGCCAAAATTCCGTCGATCATTCGGATTTGGAATCTGGGCTGATTTTCTTGGGACTCCAAGGCATGATCGACCCGCCGCGGGCTGAGGCGATCGCAGCCGTCCAAGCTTGTCAAACCGCCGGCATCCAAGTCAAAATGATTACCGGCGACCACATCGCTACAGCCAAGGCGATCGCCCGCCGCATGGGATTTCGCAAAACTAAACACCACAGGGAACTTGTAGCCTACACCGGTGCTCAACTCGCCGCCATGAGCAAGCAGGAACTCGGCGAAGCTGTAGAAGCCGGCTCAGTTTTTGCCCGCGTCGCCCCCGAACAAAAACTCCGCCTCGTAGAAGCTTTGCAAAATCAAGGCGAAATCGTGGCGATGACGGGAGACGGCGTTAACGACGCGCCGGCGCTGAAACAAGCGGATATCGGTATTGCGATGGGCAGCGGTACGGAGGTTTCTAAGGAAGCCGCTGACATGATTCTTACCGATGATAACTTTGCGTCGATCGAATCTGCTGTCGAAGAAGGGCGATCGGTTTACAAAAATCTGCTCAAAGCAATCAGTTTCATTCTCCCAGTCAACGGCGGAGAATCGATGACAATTTTGCTCAGCACCCTCCTCGGTCGAGAATTGCCGATTTTGTCGCTACAAATTCTCTGGTTGAATATGCTCAACTCAATTACGATGACTGTGCCGCTTGCTTTCGAGCCCAAGTCACCGGGAGTGATGAAACAACAACCGCGATCGGCAAACGAACCTTTGCTGACTCCAAATCGAATCAAGCGAATTATCGCTATTTCTCTTTACAACTGGACTCTGATTTTCGGAATGTTTGAATGGGTGCGTCAAGCGGAGTGGGGAACGATCGAGCTCGCCCGCACAATGGCGATTCAAGCTTTGGTAATGGGGAGAATTTTTTACCTATTGAGCCTCAGCCAGTTGTTGCCTTCTTTGATTGCTAAATTTAGCGGTTCTAAGGAAGAAGTTAGCGGTGCTCCCGCCCTCGGTGTGGGAATTGTCGTGGCGGTGATTTTGCAGATCATCTTTGCTAATTCTCCATTTGTCAATAGCATATTTGAGACGGCTCCGATGAATCTGGATCAGTGGCTGATTTGCTTCGGTGTCGCTCTGCCGATGATCGGTGTTGCTCTCTCCGTCAACCGCTTTGACCCGCCCAACTAATGGAACTTGTAGGTACAGCCATTAGTAATTTCGGCTTTCTCTGTTTCTACTCGTTCTACTCGTTACCAGGCTCTGCCTGGTAACACAGATCCGGAGGCTCTGCCTCCGATTTTCCTGCTAAAATAGCGAGCCTCTTCCTCTGGAAATCGGGGGTGCATCTCACTTTGGCGAATATGTCGCAAAAGGGTTAAAATGGAAAAGCTAGTAAAATTGCCAAAAAATATGAG